>NZ_DASYBS010000112.1:0-12254 GCF_036500665.1 Cedecea sp. | reverse complement strand
CATTGCCACCTGGGGTTCATTGCCAGCCGCTGAACCAGACGATTAACGGCATGATTAACAGAAGAATTGTGCCTGCTGCGATGCGTTGTGCGATTGCCTGCATGAAGACCTCATGGTAATGAAAGCCCTTAAAGAATAACCGAAAAATGTCCGCGATGGCTAAACCGCTTCATGATAATTGGCAAAAATGGCTTTTTAATCCGCCAATGAAGCGAAGTACTGCGCGTTATGGCAAAATGTCCGGCAGTAACGTACAGGCCAGACCGCTGGCAGACACTGCGGTGTCGATATAAGTACCTGGAGAATCACATGCAGCTTAAACGAGTGGCAGAAGCCAAACTGCCAACCCCATGGGGCGATTTCCTGATGGTGGGTTTTGAAGAAGTGGCAACCGGGCAGGATCATGTTGCCCTGGTTTTCGGTGATATTAGCGGGGAACAACCTGTTCTCGCGCGCGTTCACTCCGAGTGCTTAACCGGTGATGCCCTGTTCAGCCTGCGCTGTGACTGTGGCTTTCAGCTTGAAGCGGCGCTGACGCAAATTGCCGAGCAGGGTCGTGGCGTGCTGCTTTACCATCGCCAGGAAGGCCGCAATATTGGCCTACTGAATAAAATCCGCGCCTATGCGCTGCAGGATAAAGGCTACGACACGGTAGAGGCTAACCACCAGCTCGGCTTCGCGGCCGATGAGCGCGACTTCACTCTGTGCGCCGACATGTTCAAGCTGCTGGGCGTAGACGCTGTGCGGTTGCTGACCAATAACCCGAAAAAGGTCGAGATACTCACCGAGGCTGGGATCAATATCGTTGAGCGCGTGCCGCTGATCGTTGGCCGTAACCCGAAAAATGCGCACTACCTGGACACCAAAGCCGCCAAAATGGGCCATCTGCTGTCTGAGTAAAACCGCTGGTTTAATAAAAAAGCCCCTTCCGGGGCTTTTTTATTTCTTACTTCAGCATGTTTCTAATCACGTAGTGCAGGATGCCATCGTGGCGGAAATAGGTAAGCTCATTACCGGTATCGATACGGCAGCGGCAGTCAATAACCTGCTTACGCCCATCGTCAAAGGTCAGCGTGACGGGGACCTCCATGCCAGGTTTCAGCTGATTTAACCCGTTAATATCCAGCTTTTCCTCCCCCGTTAAGCCAAGTGTTTTACGCGTTACGCCCTGAGGGAACTCAAGCGGTAAAATGCCCATACCGATAAGGTTAGAGCGGTGAATGCGCTCGAAAGATTCGGCGATAACGACCCGAACCCCCAACAAACGAGGCCCTTTCGCCGCCCAGTCACGGCTTGAGCCGGAGCCGTACTCTTTACCGGCAACTACGGCCAACGGCACTCCCTGCTCTTTATAACGCATCGCCGCGTCATAAATGGAAAGTACCTCTTCGCCCGGCAGCAGCCGCGTCATACCGCCTTCAATACCCGGCACCATTTCGTTACGAATACGGATGTTGGCAAACGTCCCGCGCATCATCACTTCGTGGTTGCCCCGGCGCGAACCGTAGGAGTTAAAGTCCCCGCGCTCAACGCCATGCCCCTGCAGATAGCGCCCTGCAGGACTGTCAGGCTTGATGCTGCCAGCCGGAGAGATATGGTCAGTGGTGACAGAATCCCCAAGCATGGCGAGCACCCTGGCACCATGAATATCTTCCACAGGTTTAGGCTCTGCGCCCATATCGTCAAAGAACGGCGACAGCCGGATATAGGTTGAGTCATCCTGCCAGCCGTAGGTTGCCGAGCGTTCTACTTCGATACTGCGCCACTCCTCAGTGCCTTCGAATACCTCAGCGTACTCTTTGCGGAACATATCAGTGGTCACCTGCGCGACGGCGGTGGCAATTTCCTGGCTACTCGGCCAAATGTCTTTCAGATAAACCGGGGCGCCGGTTTCATCATGCCCCAACGGCTCTTTGGTCAGGTCAATATTCATGTTCCCGGCAAGCGCATAGGCCACCACAAGCGGCGGAGATGCCAGCCAGTTCGTTTTTACCAGCGGATGAATACGCCCCTCAAAGTTACGGTTACCAGAGAGCACCGCGCCAACGGTGAGATCGCCTTTTTTAATCGCCTGCTCGATAGGATCCGGCAACGGACCCGAATTACCGATGCAGGTTGTACAGCCGTAGCCAACCAGGTTAAAGCCTAACTCATCGAGATACGGTGTTAATTTCGCTTTCGCCAGGTAGTCAGATACCACCTTCGAGCCCGGCGCAAGCGAAGCCTTTACCCATGGCTGCGGCTTCAGCCCGAGTTTGACAGCTTTTTTCGCCAGCAGCCCCGCGGCCATTAGCACGCTCGGGTTTGAAGTGTTGGTACAGGAAGTGATTGCGGCAATCACTACCGCGCCATCCGGCAGCGGGTATTCATGGCCGCCCAGGGTGTAATTAACCGGGTTACGATCTTTATGGGAAGCATTCACTTCCAGTTCGTTGCTGGCGGCGAAGGCTTGAGGGACGCCGCCAAGTGGGACGCGATCCTGAGGCCGTTTTGGCCCGGCAAGACTCGCCTCCACGTCGTTCATATTCAGCGCCAGGGTGCTGGTAAATACGGGCTCATCGCCGGTGTTACGCCACATGCCTTGCGCCTTCGCATAGGCCTCAACCAGCGCAACCTGCTCTTCGCTGCGTCCGCTGAGGCGCATATAGTCGAGGGTCACGCCGTCAATCGGGAAGAAGCCACAGGTAGCGCCGTATTCTGGAGACATGTTGGCGATAGTCGCCCGGTCAGCAAGCGGCAGTGAGTCAAGGCCATCGCCGTAAAACTCAACAAATTTGCCGACCACGCCGTGCTTGCGCAGCATCTGGGTAACGGTCAGTACCAGGTCCGTGGCGGTGATCCCCTCACGCAGTTTACCGTCAAGCTTAAAGCCGACAACATCGGGGATCAGCATAGAGACAGGCTGACCCAGCATTGCGGCCTCGGCTTCAATACCCCCGACGCCCCAGCCAAGTACGCCAAGGCCGTTGATCATCGTCGTGTGGGAGTCGGTGCCCACCAACGTATCCGGGTAAGCAATAAACTCCCCGTTCTGTTCTTCGCTCCAGACGGCTTTGCCCAGGTACTCAAGGTTCACCTGGTGGCAGATGCCGGTGCCGGGTGGCACTACGCTGAAGCGGCTAAAAGCCTGCTGTCCCCAGCGCAAAAAGACATAGCGCTCGTGGTTACGCTCCATTTCAAGGCGAACGTTTTCTTCGAAGGCGTCATTGTCGCCAAAATGGTCCACGGTAACGGAGTGGTCAATAACAAGATCGACCGGGGAAAGCGGATTTACTTTTGCCACATCACCGCCGAGACGCTTCACGGCTTCTCGCATGGCAGCAAGGTCAACAACTGCCGGCACGCCGGTAAAATCCTGCATCAGCACGCGGGCAGGACGATAGGCAATTTCGCGGTCGGCGTGGGCCTGTTTTAGCCAGTCGGCCAGCGCCTGAATATCCTCCCGGGTGACAGAGTCTTCATCCTGCCAGCGCAGCAGGTTCTCCAGCAAAACTTTTAGCGACTTAGGTAAACGACTGATATCCCCAAGCTGTTTTGCGGCCAGCGGCAGGCTGTAGTAATGCCAGGTTTTATTTAGCGCCCGTAGAGTGTCCTTACTGGCTTCGCGTAGGGTTAACGACATAGCTC
Organism: Cedecea sp.; assembly: GCF_036500665.1. Classification (NCBI taxonomy): domain Bacteria; kingdom Pseudomonadati; phylum Pseudomonadota; class Gammaproteobacteria; order Enterobacterales; family Enterobacteriaceae; genus Cedecea; species Cedecea sp. Next base: position 8,627 of record NZ_DASYBS010000112.1, on the reverse strand, counting down.
CTCCTTTATGACAGGGATAGCGAGTGCCCTGATTATCAGCAGGGTCACTATTAAAGATAACACAAACTTGTCGTAACGATTTGATAACAACCCAAATTGATAAATGACGCGAAGAGGCTTAACCGTGAATAAACAAAAACGCCCCGGGGGTTAGCCAGGGCGTGATACAAAGCATACAAGATTATCTGCTGATGCTATTCGTGCTTAACAGTACATCGTTAATTACTGAACATGTCGTTAGCGGTATGACACCCAGCGGCTAGCCACGCGGTGCAGAGATTAATTAGCAAGAGAACGAAACATCTCTATCCAAAACAAAGCAGACAGAGCAAACGCTCCCATCCAGGACCAGTATTTAATGGCGCTGTGGTTATTCATAGACTTCACTCGATGTTGCAATATGCAATAAGACTGATTAATTAATCAGTCGCCAGTATGAATTGCTGCGTGTAATTATCAGTAAATAACTTGTTTCCCTACGGTAAATAAATTGAACTCGTTGTCCGTAGAGAAAATAAACAGTTTAATAACGAATTTATTGTTTTTTGCTGTCGTCTTCAGAAAACAAATCTATAAAAGCCTGCTGCTGTGTGGTCAACTCCCAGCCTTCAGGCGCCGTGTTTTCGCTTTTTTTCTCAACCTTTTGTGGTTTTCCGCTGTTGCGGGCAACGACTTTTTGTGAAAGAACCCTATCCCGAGTAGACATGGCTACCCCCAAAATTTCCAGGCAACCAGCGCCACGACCAGCCAGAACAAGGCTGAAACCAAAAACACCGCTATCCACGCCTTGCGTTTCAGCGCCGGATCCCTTTGCGGTTGTTCACTTCCTGATGACATTGCTAGCCTCATACAATCGACACCACTTATCGTAACATTTCCAAACAATCGGTATAACTAATCGCCAGTTGGGATTAATCCTAAAGAAACTCTAGCTCAAAAGCCAGAAAAATTGCGCAATGAGAAGGAGAAAAGATTTAATCTTTTGACCTGAAATAAATAATCGAAACACAAAGTTTGCACAACTACGAATTATTTACTAGCTGTGTCTCTTAATTGCGACACAATAACCATTGGTATAATGTGGCTTATTAGAAAGAAATGGGAATAGATGAGGAAATGCGTTTAATTCTTGTTTAATAAATAGCGAGGGTATCTTCGGATTTACCGAAGATACCCTGGGGAATTATTTGGCCGGTAATTTTATATCTTTAAACATCGCTTCAATATCTTCATTTGAGCGTAACGCTACCGCGGTATCCACTACGTCACGAGTTAAATGAGGGGCGAAACGCTGAATAAAATCATACATATAACTGCGAAGGAAGGTACTACGACGGAAACCAATTTTCGTCGTGCTGTGACTGAAGACACCCTGGGCTTCAATGCGTACCAAATCCGGGTCAGAAATCGGGTCCACCGCCATGCTCGCAATCACCCCTACCCCCAGGCCCAAACGAACATACGTTTTAATGACGTCGGCGTCGGTTGCGGTGAAGACAATGCGCGGCGTTAATCCTGCACGATTAAAGGCGGTGTCCAGCTCCGAACGCCCGGTAAAGCCGAAGGTATAGGTCACCAATGGATATTGCGCCAGCTCTTCAATCGTCACGGACTCTTTTGACGCCAGCGGGTGATCCGGCGTCACGACAATGGAACGGTTCCAGTGGTAACAAGGCAGCATCACCAGGTCGTCATAGAGGTGCAAAGCTTCTGTTGCGATGGCAAAGTCCGCATTTCCCTTAGAAACGGCCTCTGCAATCTGCGTAGGCGAGCCCTGGTGCATATGCAGAGAGACACGAGGATAACGCTCAATAAAGCCTTTAATCACGCCAGGCAACGCATAGCGTGCCTGGGTATGGGTTGTCGCGACATACAGCGAGCCTTTATCCGGCCAGGTATGCTCACCGGCAACGGACTTAATAGCATCCACTTTAGAAAGTACCTCGCGGGCAATGCGGATAATCTCTTGCCCGGCCGGCGTCACCTGGGTCAGGTGTTTTCCGCTGCGGGCGAAGATCTGAATGCCCAGTTCGTCTTCCAGCATACGAACTTGCTTACTGATCCCCGGCTGGGAGGTATAAAGCCCCTCGGCCGTGGAAGAAACATTAAGGTTATGGTTGACGACTTCAACGATATAACGAAGCTGCTGTAATTTCATGACTTACCGTCCAGGGTCAAAGGCCCCGGCACGAAAATGGCGGGGGTTAAGACGTAGAAAAAACGAAAATTGACATTGCTTTACTCACTATATCAGTTATAGCTACTTTGTATAGATGCGATGAAAAGATAATAAACGAGTTATATAAAGCAGTATAAAAAAACCGGAGCCAGGCTCCGGTTTTCTCATCTTCAGGCAGGCTTATTTCTTGCCGACAACCCACTTGCCGTCGACGAAGAAGGCGGACCAGCCGGTCGCTTTACCCTCTTTTTCGGAGGCAACGTACTGCTGCTTCGTTTTACGGCTGAAACGCACAAAGGCTTTATTACCTTCAGGATCTTCCTGAGGGGCATCGGCCAGATAGCGCAGTTTTTCCGGCAAACGGTCCCGGAAGCGGTAAAGCTCTTCGACCAGCGGCGCACGCGTTTCACGAGATTTCGGGAAGGTGTTCGCCGCCAGGAATACGCCAGCCGCACCATCGCGCAGCACAAAATAGGCATCCGACTTCTCACACGGCAGTTCTGGTAACGGCACCGGATCTTCCTTCGGCGGTGCAACTTCCCCGTTACGCAGGATCTTACGGGTATTCTTACACTCGTCGTTGGTACAGGCCATGTACTTCCCGAAACGCCCCATTCTCAGGTGCATTTCTGAACCGCACTTCTCGCATTCCACGATCGGGCCGTCATAACCTTTGATACGGAACTCGCCTTCTTCGATTTCGTAGCCGTCGCAGGTCGGGTTATTACCACAAACGTGCAGCTTACGCTTCGGATCGATAAGATAGCTGTCCATCGCCGTGCCGCATTTCTGGCAGCGACGTTTGGCGCGCAGGGCGTTGGTTTCCGCGTCATCTCCTTCCAGCACGTTAAGAACTTCATTCTCTGGCACCAGATTGATGGTGGTTTTGCAGCGCTCTTTCGGCGGTAAGGCATAGCCTGAACAGCCAAGGAAAACGCCGGTACTCGCGGTGCGGATCCCCATCTTACGACCACAGGTCGGGCAATCGATGCTGGTCAGCACCATCTGATTCGGGCGCATACCGCCCTCTTCCGGATCCTGCTCAGCTTTCTCAAGCTGACCGCTGAAATCACTGAAGAAATTATCCAGTACGCCTTTCCACTCGGCCTGATTGTTCGCAACCTGGTCGAGGCTGTCTTCCATTTGCGCGGTGAAGTCGTAATTCATCAGCTCACGGAAATTTTCTTCCAGACGGTCGGTAACGATCTCACCCATTTTCTCGGCGTAGAAACGGCGGTTTTCAACGCGCACGTAGCCACGATCCTGGATGGTAGAGATGATCGACGCGTAAGTTGATGGACGCCCAATCCCGCGTTTTTCCAGCTCTTTAACCAGGGAGGCTTCACTGAAACGTGCAGGCGGCTTGGTAAAGTGCTGAGCCGGCAGCAGTTCAACCAGAGACAGCGTTTCGCCAGGATTCACCGCCGGCAAGGTCCGGTCTTCATCACCTTTACGCAGCGCAGGCATCACTTTTGTCCAGCCATCAAAGCGGAGAGTACGGCCGCGTGCCTTAAGGCGGTACTCACCGGCTTCAACCGTCAGCGTGGTAGAATCGTACTTCGCAGGCATCATCTGGCAGGCAACAAACTGGCGCCAAATCAGCTGATAGAGCTTCTGTGCATCAGCTTCCATGTCCTTCAACGCTTCAGCGTGAACGGTCACATCAGAAGGACGAATTGCTTCGTGCGCTTCCTGAGAGTTGTCTTTGCTGGCGTACTGATTGGCATCCGCTGGCAGATATTTTTTACCGAAGCTCTCTTCGATATAACCGCGCACCATGCTCACCGCGTCCTGGCTCAGGTTGGTTGAGTCAGTACGCATATAGGTAATGTGGCCCGCCTCGTAAAGACGCTGTGCCATCATCATGGTTTTCTTCACGCCGAAGCCAAGACGCGTACTGGCGGCCTGCTGAAGCGTGGAGGTGATAAACGGCGCACCAGGCTTGCTGCTGGTCGGCTTATCTTCACGATCCAATACGGTGTAGCGCGCTTTCTCAAGCAGGCTAACCGCCGCCATAGTTTGCTCGCGGTTAACCGGGCGGAAAGGTTTGTCTTTATGATGGCTAACCTGAACAGGCAGCGCATCGCCTTTCGGCGTGGACAGGTTAGCGTCAATTTCCCAGTACTCTTCCGGCACAAACGCTTTAATTTCACGCTCACGCTCGACCACCAGGCGAACCGCTACCGACTGAACGCGCCCGGCGGACAGGCCTCGCGCAATTTTTTTCCATAGCAGCGGCGAAACCATATAACCCACCACGCGGTCCATAAAGCGGCGCGCCTGCTGGGCGTTAACACGGTCAATATTCAGCTCGCCCGGCTTTTCAAACGCCTGACGAATCGCATTCTTGGTAATTTCGTTAAATACCACGCGGCTGTAGCGCGTGTCGTCGCCACCGATCACTTCCCGCAGGCGCCATGCAATGGCTTCCCCTTCGCGGTCAAGGTCGGTTGCGAGATAGATGTGGTCTGCTTTTTCTGCCAGAGATTTCAGCTCGGAGACCACTTTCTCTTTGCCCGGCAGCACTTCGTAGTGAGCATCCCAGTTATGCCATGGATCAACACCCATGCGATTGACGAGCGCTCCGCGTTCATCCTTTTTGACCTTTTTGGTCCCTTTGGCGGCAGCAGAGTCAGCGCTCTTCTTGGTGGTTGATCCACTGGTCGGCAAATCGCGGATGTGACCGACGCTGGATTTAACCACGTAGTCATTACCGAGATATTTGTTGATCGTTTTGGCTTTTGCCGGGGACTCAACGATGACGAGAGCTTTACCCATTTTCACCTTTACCTATTTAATTCTTCCAGGAATACGTCGCAAATTTTCACCTTCCACCGGCGACGCGCTTTTTTATATTGCGGCAGTGTAGAAGGAGATCAACTCTTTTTTTCAATAACCTGCATCACCAGTGGCTCACACGCCGGTTATTGAAAGCCAGAATTTTCGAGCAAGTGGCATAGCACGACGGAAGTTTGGTCGAATGTCAAGCAATTCTGTTGCCAGATTTGCGAAAGCGTCACACTCTACCTGATAAAATATGTTACGCAACTTTATTAGCATGCAATACCGGATCCCGCCAGCACGGTTAACCTTTTTAAGGCCACAGGGTTTACAGGGAAAATTTGCCCTTTTCCATTAAGCGGACGTAAACTAGCGCCAGTTTTTTAAGGAGAACATCATGCAAGAGACGACTCAGCCTATTGACCGCGAATCCCTCCTCGTGGAGGCGAACAAAATTATTCGTGAACATGAGGATTTCCTGCACGGGATGGAAGCCACCGGCGTGGAACAGAAAAATGGCGTACTGATATTTAGAGGGGAGTATTTCCTGGACGAGCAAGGTCTGCCAACGCCGAAGAGCACCGCGGTGTTTAATATGTTTAAACACCTGGCCCACGTGCTTTCAGATAAGTACCACCTGCAAGACTAAACGAAAAGCGAGGCTCAAGGGCCTCGCATGAAACTGCTGACAACGTTCATTTACCTTCCGACGACCAGAAGCAATGAATGATGTTCGGTGGTTTACCCTAACCCGCCGAAAACCACGTTTTTCGGAGAGTTATCATCAACTTATAGCAGCGGCTTTTCGCCACGCTGCCACCAGCGCAACAACAGGCGATCGAAGCTGTTCGCTGCGCTACCGGTGAAACGGTCCATCACTTTTTTACGCTGCAGATAGCGCACATTAATAGCGTCAAAATCTTTCATCATGCCAAGCAATAGGTCATCGCTGGTTGCAACGTCATCCACCAGTCCTTTTTCCTTCGCCTGAGAGCCGTACCAGTGCTCTCCCGTAGCAACCGCTTCGATGTCCAGCGTTGGACGCATACTGCTGACAAATTGCTTGAACAGGTGGTGCGTTTCGTTCAAATCTTCCCTGAATTTCTCACGCCCCTGCTCGGTGTTTTCGCCCAGCAGCGTCAGAGTACGCTTGTACTGCCCTGCGGTATGCAGCTCAACATCAATGTCATTGCGCTTGAGCAAACGATGGAAGTTAGGGATCTGAGCCACCACGCCAATTGAGCCGATAATAGAGAATGGAGCGGCCACAATACGCTGCGCTACGCAGGCCATCATGTAACCCCCGCTGGCCGCGACTTTATCCACCGCGACGGTTAACGGCACCTGCTTTTCACGCAGGCGCTGCAGCTGTGACGCTGCAAGTCCGTAACCATGTACGACGCCACCAGGGCTTTCCAGGCGCAGTAAGACTTCATCCTTCGGCTTCACCACGGACAGCACGGCTGTCACCTCTTCGCGCAGCGAAATCACTTCGTGAGCGTCCATGCTGCCTTTAAAATCGAGAACATAAAGCGTTGGCTTGCCCGAACTGGCCTTTTCGCCACGTTTTGCGCGTGCTTTAGCCTGTTTCGCTTCCAGCTTAAGTTTTTTCTTTTCCTCTTTATGCCACAGTTTCTGCTGGTGCGGGTCGAGCATCGCAACCTGCATCTCCTGCTGCATATCCTGATACTGTTCGCTTAGATTCGTCAGCCGTAATTCACCGCGCGCCTGTTTCTTACGTTGCGCAATGTTAACTAAAATGATGGCAATCGCGGCAATCGCAACCACAAAGGTCACCGCTTTAGCCAAAAAAAGTCCATAGTTAGCAATCAGATCCACATTTACCGCCTTTATCACTGAGCCTTGTTAATGTCGTTCAGTGTACCCGAGCAGGCACACGTTCGTCTGTAAGTAACTATAAAGGCAGCAAGCGTGCTTCTTTAAGAGATTTGCCGCGGGGAAATTTTTGCAAAATGTTAATCCTCAACATTGTCTCTTGCTGGCTGATTGAAATGCGCCCACCTTTCAGGCACAAAGATACACCCCATAAAATAAAATTAATTATTATCAACAACTTAAGTAAATAATAAGTTCAAAAAACACACAGTAAAACACCACAAAATACCGTAACTCACAACAATGGATTCAATGAGTTACGATAAATATCGAATGCATTTTTACATGTTCACAGCGAAAACAACAAAAAATTATCGTTCCTTCCTTTATATACAGTGCGCTAATTTTTCGGAAAGTTGACACCATGAGGTTTTTTTTCGATACTCGCCATGCACCAGCAAAATCTGGTGCCGGGATTCGAACCCCGGACACTACAGAGGCGACAACGACGCGCTAGCGTCTTTTTTATTGTCGTTTGCATAGCCACACCTTCGCATTATGGTGGGGCGTGCAGGGGAGCTGAAAGGCTCGCCGGGTCCTTTGTAGCCGGTAGTTCGAACCCTGTACGTCTCACCACCCTAAGATTCGAACCTGACGGTGGTGATCATCCTTACTACAAAGGAATCTTCACTATGAAAAATTCACAATCGTTAGAACCGATCTCTGCAGTCATCCCCGAAATCATCATTCACAATAGCCGCGCGGTGACCACCTCGATCGCTGTAGCAAATTATTTTCAAAAACGACACGATAACGTGATTGATAAAATTCGCGCAGTTATGGCTGATTGCGATCCTGCATACCATCTCCTGAATTTTAAGGAGGTGGTTCGTGAGGTGCCTGGTGGTGACGGGGCCATGCGAAAAATGCCGATGTTCGAACTAACCCGCGATGCTTTCGTGCTGATCGTGATGGGCTTTACTGGCAAGAAAGCCCTCCAATGGAAAATCGACTACATCAATGCCTTCAATAAAATGGAAGCTGAGCTACATCAGCGTGCAGTCCAGTCGCAAGGTACCGACATGCTCCCCGGCAACTCGCATGAATAAAGTTTAAACCACTTCTAAAGTGCTTCTATATCTGGTCGTTCAGCAGAGTACACAGCGACTTCACGGTATATGGAAATAAATCTTACCACTACAAGGATATGTTATGGATGCAAATATAATGATTTGTACCGCTATTCTTCAGTCACTTTCCGGTGATTTTGGGAAAGATTATCCGGTAAACCGTCTGACAAAATGTATCAAAATCGCAGGTTCTGTTGAGAACTGCCATAAAGCAATTGCCTGCCTTAACCAGATGTCTTTGATTTCCGTGGTCACCACTACATGTTTTAAAACAGGAGAATCTGTCAGCTATCCTGTTCTCAAGGAAAATGTACACAAACTGGTAGAGCGCCACGGCGCAATTAACATCCTTTCTACCCGGTGAAAACCTCGATGGTAATCAGCGGACGCAAACACCATACGGCCATTCTGCTCGACATTTTCCAGCTCTCTGCTATTAATTTCTATATAACTGTATGCGTGAACTCCAATACAGAAAGAACCGCGCTTTGCCCTACTATCACCAGTAGGGCATTTTTTTACTACGCGACGCATCTCTTGCAGGCAATTGATTTTACAGTGTGAACCGCCCCGGTTTTCCGGGAGAGTGTTTTGTCTGTGAACTCAGGCTGCCAGATCCTTATTCCCGATGGAAGCGTACCAGGCCTTTTCCGCTTCTGCCGGTGGGATATGACCCAGCCGTTCCAGTAACCGTTTGTTGT
>NZ_DASYBS010000111.1:0-1848 GCF_036500665.1 Cedecea sp. | reverse complement strand
CTTTGTTTTTGCAGGTGTGACCACAGAGAACCAAGGATTCTTGGGTCAACGTGAGCTGGCTCTTATCCGGCTGGGTGGGCTTTTTATCTTGATGAGCCGGGCAGCGGTGGTGGATTTCGACGCATTGACGGAAGCAGTTCGCAACCGGCGGTTGCGAGTCGCGACCGATGTGTTCCCTGAGGAGCCGCTTTCGCCTGACCACCCAATTCGGGACTTGGAGAACGCGGTTCTTTCAGCTCATCGGGCTGGCGGCATGGTCGAAGCCTTTATCGAGATCGGAGATATGGTTTTGAGCGATCTGGAATTGCTACTTCGAGGTCTGCCGCCGCTGAGTTGCAAAGTAGCTCAACCGGAGACGGTGAGCCGGTTTCGTGGGAAGCCTGTTGAAAGGAGCTAGGAGCTAGGAGCTAGTATTACTTTGTTAAGTAGAGTCATTAAAGGTAGTCAGACAAAATGGGCAGCAACCGGTGAGTCTCAGTAACAGTGGCCGAGTCCAGTTGAGAGTCTGCTCCCACGTGGGAAATGAAGTTTTTTTTAGAGCGAAGCCAGCAAGTAAGGATGAAGAGATAGGCTAGAGCGCTCAAGGCTAGGTGATGGTGAAAGCCCCGCCAAGAGCGACCCTCATAATGATCCAAGCCCAGATCGGCTTTGCTGCGTTGGAAGTATTGTTCGATTTGCCAGCGAGAGCGGCTCAAGCGCAAGCAGCGAGCGGTCGAAGGACTCCGATGCAGATGGGCAAGATAGAGGTTGTAGGGCTCAGGCGCATCGGCGGGCCAATCCACAACCAGCCAAACCTCCTCCGGTTGGGAAGCGTGATAAAAAAGGGCTCGGCTCAAGTAGATTTTCAGCCAAGCTAAGCGGGTCTTTTTGGTGCTGCCATCGGCGGTTTTCCAACTGGCGTTTTTGAACTGCTGGGGACGAAGTGCTCCCAGGATCTGGCTCAAGCTCTGGGCCGCAGGCTCATCGGCATGAGGATGGCTTTTAGTGCGTTGTTTAAAGGTACGGATGGGTTGGGTCCAACCCTGATGCTGCTGGGGGTTGATTTGGAGAAAAAACTCCAGCCCTCGTTGCCTTAAGGCGTCCCGAAAACGCCAGCTGTCTCCGTAAACACTGTCGCCCAAAACTGGCGCTGGTTGCACTTCGTCGGCTAAAGCCTCATCAATGAGCTGCAGAGCAATCTCCGCCTTGGTCGCGTAGCCAAGCTCTTGAGGGACACCGGCTTTGTGGCGTCGCTGACTATCTTCAATCCAGCTCTGGGGCAAAAACAATCGCGCTCCTATCGGGGCAGCGACCATTCCGTCGCTGACTGCCAGCTGCACATTGACCTGGCAGTTGGCCTGTTTGCCCACCGCTCCACAATATTGCCAGGCTACTCCTACCGAATGTTCCCCTTGTTTGAGCCACCCGGTCTCGTCGACAATCCAACTTTCAAAGGGTTCCAGATGACCGACTACCTCCCGCCGAATTTGACTCCAGACTTTGCTCTCGTCCCAGGGACTATCGGTCACAAACTGCTGTAAAGTTTGCCCATCAACTCCTAAGCGTGCCGCTAAGGGCTGGATCGATTTACGCTGACCTTCCATTAACAAACCCTCGATGTACCGGATCGCCGCTTGCCGCCGCTCAGAGCGGCCTAACGCCGGCACGATTGCGCTCATGAAGCTCTCAAACTCCCGTCCAGAACGCTTTAGATCTCGGTTGGTCCATCGCACTAAGTCCCGTTTTTACCAAATCACGCATTTTCTGCAAGCAATTACTTAACAAAGTAATACTAGTAGGGCGGCGCCAGTAAAGTCACGTCGGCCGGCCGGCTGCCGGCATTCGGGTCAGGAAGCAAATAGCCTTGGA
>NZ_DASYBS010000110.1:0-1856 GCF_036500665.1 Cedecea sp. | reverse complement strand
ATTCGGGATTATCGGGAATGGTGCCAGTTTCTTGAGGCCCAGTTCCGGCGGCGCTGGAAAATCCACTTTGCTAAAAAGACAAAGCACGCCCGACAAAACGTCAACTATATTGGCCGTTACCTGAAACGCCCACCGATAGCTGCGTCCGCGTTGCGGCATTACACCGGCGGAGCCGTTGTACATCACTATTATGACCATCGCACACAGCGACACCGAAGGCAAATGCTAAGTCAGGAAGAGATGCTGCTGCGCTACATCAACCATAGTCCGTCCCGGCATTTTAAAATGGTGAGGTATTACGGTTTCCTGTCCAACCGTAGACGCGGCACGCTGCTGCTAAAAGTGTAGGCAGCCCTGGAGATGGAGGTAAAGACAAAGCCGGCCAGACCAGGCTATGCATCCCTGATGAAACAATTTACGAATGTGGATCCGTACCAGTGCGTGCTGTGTGGCAGCCGGATGGTATTTTCGGGTGCAGAAGCGGGTGTTCGTGCAGAGGAATTACTGGCCCGACGCCATTATCGGCAGGAAAAAGAGCGATAGTTGCTTGCAGCATAGGGAAGTTCTGTCTGAAATTTGTGTTTCAGGTTAAAAACGCATCAAAACACGCATTTTATCGCCAGAAGTGCCACGAATGCGCGCCATCATTGTGTTCCAGACAACGACGATCACAGTAGGGAAATTTATAAAACACATTTTCACTTTCCTAACCATCAAGTCCGGTCGTTTCGGTATCGAGGAAGACGGGGTCCAGCGCTAACCAGGTATGTGTAGTGACCTGCATTTGAAATCGACCCGACCTGCATTTACTCCCGGTTTTCGGCCCACATTAGCTGCAACCAGCGCAGGTCTCTGACCCACAATACCTGCAAATGAACCTGCATTTCATCTTCGCTGGCTCACAATAACTGAAAATGAAAAACTGGCCAGCAGCCCTGAAAGCTACTAGTTTTTAAGAAGACGAATTAAATGGGTAACCCTGCGGCCAGAATGCGATCCCGCAGTTCGGCCGTACGGGTCGGGTCCAACTGGTGATTGAACAGTGCCCTGATTTCTGCCGGTTTGGCATTAAATGCCTGACCTTGAATTATTTTGTTGAGAGCATATGTGGTGATGCTAAGCATTAACAGCTTTAGCACCACCAACTACACCTGACACGATTACATGGCGATTGCTTCAATAATAGAAGTCAAAGAGCGGGTAGGATAAATTGTCTGAAGTGCAAAACCACTGGTCTCAAGAAGCCGACTGTATTCCTTCATCGTCCTCTCCCTCCCGTTGAGGGTCATTAACATCACCACATCCAAGTTAACCGCAGGATGAAAAGCACCATCATCAGGTAAAATAGCTTCAATAACCAGAAGTTTTTTCCCTTTATTAATGGCACGGCGCAGGATCGTTAATATTTTCAGGCAATCCGCATCTGAAAAGTCATGCAGAATATTTTTAAGTAGATAAATATCGCCGCCTTTTGGCATATCATTAAATATGTCACCGCCCTCTACCTGCCAGCGACTTTCCAGCCCAGCATCGGACAATAAGGTGTTTGCCACCGTTTCTGGTCTGTCGAAAAGCAATCCAGATAAACCAGGTGAACAGAACAGAACTTCTCTCAGCAAACCGCCTTTTCCTCCAGCAATATCAATTATCTGTCCTTCATCAGGAAACGGATAACTTTCTGCTATTTTCTTGTTCACTCCCGACGTCAGAGCTGACTGAACCGCCCCGGTTTTCCGGGAGAGTGTTTTGTCTGTGAACTCAGGCTGCCAGATCCTTATTCCCGATGGAAGCGTACCAGGCCTTTTCCGCTTCTGCCGGTGGGATATGACCCAGCCGTTCCAGTAACCGTTTGTTGT
>NZ_DASYBS010000109.1:0-2173 GCF_036500665.1 Cedecea sp. | reverse complement strand
GGTTTAGAGTTTGGGCCCCATATCAGAGTGGTTGCTGGTGGAGCCAACTGCAGATCTATCGGCTTCACTCCCACGGCACGCCGGGGAAGGGGCGGGAGCATGAAAATGTTTCGGTTCAGTAACCACTCTCCCGGAAGCCACCACCCTCTCCTTTGTCATCCCGAGCGTAGCCGAGCGACTGTCTGAATTGTCAAGCTCCTGGCAGTGCCCCTCTCAAGCTTGAAGCCGAGGATCTGCACCTATCTGTCCCACTGGACGTGTACTGCACCCCAAAAGTGAGACACGGGAGTGGGTGGAAACTGGGGACACTCAGCGGTCATAATGGAGCAGACCGATGAGGAAGCAATCGAGACGTTATAGCGCGAAGTTTAAGCAGGAAGCGGTAAACCGGATGGCGGATTGTAAGAGCGTCACCGGTTTGGCGAAGGAATTAGGGATCCGGCGGAAGTTTTTATACTTGTGGCGGGATCAGTTAAAGGCCGGGGGTGTGGCGGCCTTGGAGCGGGAGCCAGGTAGACCGCGAGGCAGCGAATGGGTGGGTGTTTGCCAGCCGGCACCTGTGCCCAGCGCCGACCAGGTGCGGATCGCGGAACTGGAGCGGCTGCTGGGGCGCAAGCAGCTAGAGCTGGATTTTTTAAAGCGAACCTTCGAACAAGTCAGGGGAGCGGCGCCGAACCTTACCGGCGATGGCGGCAGGGAGTCTATTGCGGTCTCCAAGCCTCGCTCTCGTTCGAAGGAGCAGGACTGACGGTGGAGCAAAAATGCCAGTTGGCGGAGGTGAGCCGAGCTGGCTTCTATCGTTATTTGCAGCAGACTCAGCCCGGCCAGGCTGAGCTGTTGTTGCGTGCACGCCTGCAGGAGTTAGCGGTGGAGAATCACCGCCTGCGCGGCTACCGGATGCTGACCGCATTGCTGCGGCGGGAAGGCCATGTAGTCAATCGCAAGCGCGTACTGCGCTTGATGCGGGAAGACAATCTGCTGAGCTTGCGGCGAAGCAAGTACGTGTTTACTACAGATTCGCGGCACGATCTGCCGATTTATCCGAACCTGGCACGACGTGTGCATTTAACGTCGCTCAATCAGTTGTGGGTGGCCGACATTACTTACATTCGGCTACGCAGCGAGTTCATCTACCTGGCGGTGGTGTTAGACGCCTACTCAAGGCGCGTGGTCGGTTGGGCTTTGGGGCGCAGTCTGCAGGCGGAACTGGCAATTCAGGCTCTGCAGATGGCACTTGACCAGCGCGACTGGCGAGCCGGGGAACTGATTCACCACTCCGATCGAGGCGTGCAGTACGCATCGAGTGAATACACGCAGATACTGGAGCAGCGCGAGATTCAAATCAGTATGAGTCGCCGCGGCAATCCCTATGACAACGCGCGTGCGGAACGATTTATGCGCACGCTAAAAGAAGAGGAGGTGCACGGAACGGATTATCAAGATCTGGAGGACGCACGCAGTCGAATCGGTGAGTTTTTGGAGCAGGTGTACAACCGGCAAAGGCTGCATTCAGCGTTACGTTATCTGACGCCAGAAGAGTTTGAGCAGGCCAGCCAAGCCAGCAAGAGTGACGGCGCTGATGGAAGCGATGGAAAACCACAAGCAGGTTTACCACCGCTCCCACAGGCCTTGGAAATCCCTTCAGGATTTCCACACTCCCACGGCTCGGCGACTGCGATCACATAAACTCATAAAACGGAACCCAAAAGTGTCCCCAATTACCGGAACTCATCGTGTCTCAGCTTAGGGGTGCAGTCCACGTCCGATTGCCTCCGGCCTTTGCTGCGACACAGACTCCTCAGGGAGTGGCTATTCCATCATGACGTGGCCGCCGCCACCCGGATGATTGCGATCGAGGAGAAATGCCGTTGGCACCATCAGGACGGCGGCAAATCCGAGGACGTAGTAGACATCGACATAAGCCAAGGCTTGTGTCTGCGCCAGAAGCTGTTGATACAACTGGCCCTGCGCCAGCAGTAGTCCATTGGATTTGCCCGCCGTCACATCCAGGAATTGACGCAATGCGTCCACCTGCTGCTGAAAATTAGCGTTTACCGGCGAGGTGTACTTTGACAGCACGCTTTGATGAAACTGCGCCCGCTGGGTTACCAGGGCATTGGTGAGCGAAATCAGAATGCTGCCGCCTATATTGCGAACAAAATTGATAAGCCCC
>NZ_DASYBS010000108.1:0-25889 GCF_036500665.1 Cedecea sp. | reverse complement strand
AGAGCCGGGAACAAGGGCGTGGCTGTGGAACCGGAAGCGACTGTGATGTTCCGTGTTGCTGGGGTTAAAAGCGAGGCACGGTTCCGGCTTAAATCGCCTCCGTTTTCTCTTCGACTGGCCAGGGTCCGGACGTCGGGAACGCATCTCAGCCGACCCAGGACTGGGAGATAAAACGGAGGTTTGCCGCTTGCGGCGATTTATTTGGCCGGGAGTCCGGGGTCTCGGGGGAATGACGGTGATTCTCCCGAGACGTTCACCGGTTCGGTGGCTGCATATAAAACAGGGCTGGAAGTGAACGGAACCTTGGCCAGTCCTTCATAGAGCGTATTTGTGACTAAGAGACAGTCTGCAGGTGGGGGATTTTCCTTTCAACATTATCTCTCAGTTAAACGGTTCGCCCAGCGTCAGCATCAGACGGTTTGCCCAGGCGAAAAAGGCTGTGGACTGCACCAAATCCAGCAGCTCAAGCTCGCTTAATCCCAGTTCTCTCAGGGCTTGTATCTGTTGAGCATTGGCGCTCGCTGGGGTGGAGGATAACGCCGCAGAAAAGTTAATTTCGGCCTGCCAGCGAGGGGACTGTCCATCGCTCAGCGTCCCGCCCGGTTCGATGGCGAGCAAACGTTCGATGGCTTCGTTATGTTTTGAAAGCTGGCTGGCCTTGCGGGCGTGAACCGACGCGCAGTAAATGCAGCCGTTTACCTTGCTGGCAACCGTGGCGGCAAGCTCGCGTTCGGCACGGGGCAAACCGCCCGGCGTATAAAAAATCCCTTTGTCGGTAAGGGTACGCTGCTCCAACACCGGCAGGTTGCGCCCCAGCAGGCGGAAATAATCCGAGTCCTGGTGCCCGAAACGCTTGAGCGTTTCCTGCTGCTCCGGGCCGTATTCCGCATAAGGCAGGGCGGCTATCCAGGGTTCCCAGTTAAGCTCGGCCTGGGTAAACGCCACCGGGGCGGATTTGCCGCTGGCGGTGAGCGGCTGTC
This sequence comes from Cedecea sp., assembly GCF_036500665.1. Classification (NCBI taxonomy): domain Bacteria; kingdom Pseudomonadati; phylum Pseudomonadota; class Gammaproteobacteria; order Enterobacterales; family Enterobacteriaceae; genus Cedecea; species Cedecea sp. The sequence goes on along the minus strand of NZ_DASYBS010000108.1, from coordinate 24,909 downwards.
GGTGCCACTCTCCGGCAGCCGGAATGCGCACCTGCTCGCCGTCTACCGGCTGGCCGCCAATCAGGCGCAGCCCGCGCAGCAGGCGGCTCTGAAAGGCCACGAAGCCAACAATTTGTGACAGTGTCACCACTTCTTCTTCGCTAAAACCCGCCTGAGTCAGGGCGTTGACGTCCTGCGAGCCAGCCTGTACCGGCTGAAAACTTAGCCTCTCAGCATGATCGAGCAGAGTGCTAAAGCGTTCGCTGGTGGGTTTGCCTGCCAGACGCCGGGTGTAATGGTCCGTGAGCCGGGCATCGTCGTGCCATTCCGCCACTCGCCTGGCGAGATGAAGCCTTTCCACTAATGTCAGGCCACTTGCGCTGGCCTCGCCGAAAAGCGCCTCGTAGCTGCCCTGCGCGTGGCTTGTTGCGGCTTCGCGAATTTCCCGAGCCTCAGCAAGCGAGGTGCCGGGGATAATGTCTGCCAGCTGATTGAGCAGATCCGATTGACTCATAATGACTCCTTAGACAGTGAAGATGTAGCGGTTGGGCGGGCGCTGCTGCGAACCCAGCCGAGCGCCGGGGCAACCTGCTGCGCGAGCAGTTCGATGGAACGCAAAATGTAGGCGTGCGGCGGATCGATGGAATGCACCTGGAACGAAAGATCGGTCACGCGCTGGAGCGTGCTGTCGCGGAGCAGGGAGGCAATAACCTGCTGCGGCGTGCCCAGGTGAACGTCAAACGCGGCAATATGGCTATCCAGCGTGTCGCCCAAAACCGGGTGTCCCTGCGCCCGGTGCTGTTCTGCCTGCTGGCGCAGTCCTCTTGCCGCGAGCTGTCTGGCCAGTTCGCCGTCGTCGGTGACAAAACCGGTTCTTGAGCCCAGGATGCGCGGCTCAACACCTTCGGGCAAGGCGTCCAGATAGGCATCAATGATAGGGTTTTGAATCACATCCAGCGGGATATCCAGCGCGTCGACCGGACGAGGTTGGGTGCGGGAAAGCATCAGCCCGTCACCCGCTTTTCCCGCTCGTGCGCCGCCATCGACGGAAAAAGTCGCCTGCCAGATTCGGTTTTTTAGCTGCGGTGAGGCCGGGTAAAGGTGGTTATCCGTGCCCGCAAGCGGCTCATCGTTCAGGGCCGAGCGCAGTATTGCGAGATTGTCGGCGTAAATTTTTCCCCTTTCCGCGCTCTGTAGTCCAAACGCCGGGAAAGAACCCGGCGTGCCGCCTGAACCGACGCCAAGCTCAAAGCGCCCGCCGCTGAGCAGATCCAGCACAACCGCGTCCTCCGCCACGCGCAGCGCAGACTCCATTGGCAGGGTAATAATGCCTGTGCCAAGCCGTATGCGCCGGGTGTGCGCCGCCACGTGGCTCAGAAAAACCAGCGGGGCAGGCAGACCGCCTTCGGCTTCGTGAAAGTGGTGCTGTGCTACCCAGGCGGCGTCGAAACCGTGCCATTCGGCGTGAATAATTTGCTCCGTTGCCAGCCGATAGCGTTCGGCGGCCGGGGCGTGGTCAAGCAGGCGAGTAAAAAAGCCCAGTCGTTTAATGGTCATGCAACGTCCTTATGGCCGGAGCCAATATCGGGAATAGCGTTCAGCAACTGCCAGGTATAATCGCTGGCCGGGGCGTTAAATACGTCGGCAATCGGGCCGTTATCCACCAGCTCACCGGCGCGCAGAACAGAAACGCTGTGAGCCAGCTGGCGGACGGTGGCGAGGTCGTGAGAAATAAACAGGTAAGTCAGACCGAGCTGCCGCTGTAAGTCGTCGAGCAGGCGTAAAATTTGCGCCTGCACCGTCACATCCAGCGCAGAGGTGGCCTCATCCAGCACCAGAATTTGTGGCTCCAGAATCAGCGCGCGAGCAATGGCGACGCGCTGGCGCTGCCCGCCAGAAAGCTCGCGAGGTTTACGGGTTAATGCCTCAAGCGGGAGCGCAACGCGTTCGGTGATGGCTTCAACTTTGGCGCGCCGCTCGGCCTTCGACAGCTTGCCGAAATTCAGCAGCGGCTCTTCGATAATGCGAAACAGCGTCTGGCTCGGGTCAAGCGACGCGAAGGGGTTCTGATAAACCAGCTGAATCTTCTGCCGGAGCTGGCGGCGGGCTTCCGGGCTGAGGTCTGTAGTGTCGATACCGTCAATCAGCACTTTCCCGGCGTCCGGCGTCTGGAAGCCAAGCAGAATACGCGCCAGCGTCGATTTACCCGATCCGGACTCGCCGACCAGCGCGTGGGTGGTTCCACGTGCAACGGTAAACGAAACGTCGTCCAGCGCCCGCAGCGTCTGGGCGCTGTCTTTGCCAAGCGAAAAATGCTGGCTGAGGTGTCGGATCTCAATCGCGGCGGTTTGTGGCGCGCGTAGCGGCCACGGGCGCAGAGCGCGCGACAGCCCAGGCGCATCGGCAAACAGCTGGCGGGTATAAGGATTCTTAGGGTGCTTCACCACTTCAGCGGTTGGGCCTGACTCCTGGATTCGCCCGTCGCGGAACACCAGAATACGGTCGGAACGCTGGGCGGCCAGCGCCAGGTCGTGCGTCACGAACAACACCGCCGTACCGGATTCACGACGCAGGGTATCCAGCAAATCGAGAATGCGCTTCTGTACCGTAACGTCCAGGGCGCTGGTCGGCTCATCGGCAATAATCAGCGCGGGTTTAAGCGCGATAGCCATGGCGATCAGCACCCGCTGTTTCATCCCGCCGGAAAGCTGATGGGGGTATTGGTTGGCCCGCTGCGCAGGGTGGCTGAGCCCCACTTTTTCGAGCAGCGCAACCACCTGGCTTTCCCGCTCGGCTCCAGGCAGGCGGGTATGAAGCTTCAGCACCTCGGCCACCTGCTGGCCGATGGTTTTTACCGGGTTTAACGAACTGCCCGGATCCTGCGGGATCAGGCTGATGCTGGCCCCGCGCAGGGCGTCGAGCTGACGTTCTGACCAGCGGCTGACAGGCTCACCGTTGAGCTGGATTTCGCCAGATTCGATAATGCCGTTTTCACCCAGCAGCCCAATAATCGACTGGGCGAGGGTCGTTTTCCCCGATCCTGATTCACCGACTATCGCCAGCACTTCTCCGGCGTGCAGGTTAAAGGAGGCGTTGTGCACCACGCGTTTGTTACCGCCGCGCTGGCGCCAGGCGATGCTCAGATTAGTAATTTTTAACAGCGGCGTACTCATGACGACCTCCGGGCAAAATGGTGGCTAATGCGGTTGACGGCCAACACCACGGCTACGACAACGACGCCTGGAAACGTAGAAAGCCACCAGGCCGTCGCCAGGTAGTTCCGGCCTTCGGCAATCAGTAAGCCCCATTCCGGCGTCGGCGGCGGGGTGCCGTAACCCAGAAAACTCAGCGTAGACAGCGCCAGAATAGCGGAGCCGAACTGCAGTGCGGCAAAGGCGAACACCGAGGCAGCGCGTTCGGCAAAATATGCCGCCAAAGCACCTGCAGGAATGTGCCGCCGCTGCCGACGGCAGCCTCGACATAATCGCTGTGGCGGATGCGAACCACTTCCGCACGGGCCAGGCGGGTAAAGTTGGCAATCGACGTAATCCCGACGGCGATGGCCGCATTCACCGTGCCGAAACCAAGCAGAATAATAACGCTGAGCGAAAGCAGCAGGCCGGGGATTGCCAGCAGCACGTCGACGCCGCGCATTAGCGCGTGTTCAGTCTTGCCGCCGGTTGCCCCGGCCAGGACGCCAAGCGCGGTACCGACCACCAGGCCAAGCGTCACGGCCACCAGCGCGCCGGAAAGCGAGTGGGAAGCCCCCCAGACGATGCGCGCGTAGAGATCGCGCCCGAGCTGGTCGGTGCCCAGCCAGTGCCCGGCCTGGGGGGCAAGACGCTGCGCACCCGGCACGCCTTCCGTCGGGCTCCACTGAGTAAACAGCGCCGGGAACAGCGCCCAAAGCGCGACGATAATCAGCGTGCACCAGGCCAGCCAAAGGCCGGGCTGAATGCTGGCGCGGAAGCCGGAGAGCCGGCGCTCCGTCCTTCGCGGCAGCGGGGTATTGATATCAACGGTCGTCATGCGGTTACTCCCCGAATAGACTTAAGGCGCGGATCGAGCAGGGGATAAATCACATCCACCAGCAGGTTAATGACCACGAAGCTCAGGGCGGAAATCATCACCACCGCCTGCAGCACGGCGACGTCCTGGTTATTCACCGCCCGCTGGGTCAGCTGTCCCAGGCCGTTAAGGCCAAAGACGGTTTCGGTGATAAGCGCCCCGGCAATCAGTTCACCCAGCAGCAAACCGGCCACGGTCAGCACCGGCAGCAGGGCGTTGCGGGCAACGTGTCGCCACAGGACACCCGCGCGGCTGCCGCCTTTTGCACGCGCAACCGCCACATAAGGCTGAGTCAGCACCTGGTCGATATTGCGCATCAGCAGCTGGGCAAGCGGGGCGCTGATTGGCACCGCGAGCGTGGCGACCGGCAAAATGAGCCCCTGCCAGAAGCCGGGATTGATTACCGGAATCAGCCGCCAGTGGAAGGAAAACAGCTGGATTAACGCAATGCCGAGCCAGAAGGTCGGCACGGCGATAAACAACGCCGGAAGATTGGCAAACAACGTTCTAAGCCAGCGAAGCGGTGCGAGCGTGGAGGCCGCTGAAATACCGACGGCGAGAATAATCGCGGCGGCAAAACCCAGCCCGGCTAGGCGCAGCGTCGAAGGCAGATTGGCGGTAATCAGCTGGCTGACCGAAACGCCAGCCTCGATGGAATAGCCAAAATCACCGCGCAGCATATGGCCAAGCGTTGTCAGATACTGCTGCCACAGCGGGGTGCTTTCGCCGTAGATAACGCGCATCTCCTGAATCTGTTCCGCGCTAAGCCCAAGGTCAGGGTTCTGGAATTTGATCAGGATGGCGTCTCCTGGCAATAGCTGCAGAAGAATGAACGACACGCTATAGGCCGCCCACAGTACCAGCAACGCCTGGGCAGCGCGCCCGGCCAGATAACGTGTCATGGCTGCTCCTTAGTGTTTTTCAAGCCAGGCGGCGTAGAACGAAGGGCGGCCTACGGCTTCAAACGCCACGCCTTTTAGCCACGGTGCACCGGCAAAGACCTGCGGCTCTTCAAAAATTGGGATCACGTAGGCCTGGTCAATCAGATAGCGCTGGGCATCTCCCGCCAGCGCCAGGCGTTTCTGCGGATCGACTTCGGAAGAGATCCCGACGAGCAGGGCGTTCAGCTTGTCGTCGCTAAACTGCGAGGTAGCGCTGAGGCCGCCTTTTTGCAGCAGGGCATCACGGTTGGCCGGATGGAACTGGCTTTTAATCACATCCGGATCGGCGCGGCCCACTTCGATAACGTTAACCCCGGTTTTCTGCGGATTGTTGGTATCCAGCACCCGGCTACCGGCATCTCCGGCACGAACGCTAAGGCCCACGCCTATTTGCTTCCATTGCTGGGCTACCAGCTGAAGCACTTCTTTGTTCTGCGGCTGCGGCAGAGATTCGTAAATGGTCAGCGCCAGCGGTTTGCCGTCTTTCTGGCGAATGCCGTTGCTGCCTTTTTGCCAGCCGGCTTCATCGAGCAGCTTGTTTGCCAGAGCCGGGTCGTATTTCAGCTTATCGCGCAGGTCAACATAGCCGGCTGCCGTGCTGGCAATCACCGACGTAGCCACCGGATAATTAGCGGAGAAGAGAGTGTCAACAACCTGCTGCGCGTTGGTGCCGTGCAGCAGCGCCTGGCGAACTTTAACGTCGGCTACCAGCGGGTTATCCGGGCGCAGCGCAATGCCGTCGTTCACGCCCCGGGTGGGGGCTGCGTAGATAGGGAACTTCTGGTCGGTGGCCTGCTTCTCATCGTAGGCCTGTACCTGGCGAATAAAATCGGCCTGGCCCGCCAGCAGCGCACCTATGCGTACGCTGTCTTCCGGCGTGACCAGAATCTTGATGCCATCGAGGTTGGCTGGCCCCTGCTGCGGACTGTTTTTCGGCCCCCATTGATAGTCTTTACGGGCGACTAAATCCACTTCGCGGCCCAGGGTTTCGTTTTGCACCACGAACGGGCCGGAGCCGATGATATTGCGGGCATCGCCCAGCTCATCAAAGGTACGCGCCAGCGTTTTCAGGGAAACCAGGCCTGAGCCGATGGTTGCGGTACCCTGTAAAAAGCCCGGAGAAGGTTTTTTAAAGAAGAATTTCACGGTCAGCGGGTCAACAACCTCACTATGATCGTAGTTGTTGATGACTTCGGAAACCGGCAGGCGCAGGGCTTTATTGCCCAGGCCATAGGTATCAAAGTTTTTGGCTACCGCGTTGGCGTCCAGCGGAGTGCCGTCGGAGAACGTCACGCCTGGCCGCAGCCTGAAGGTGTATTCGGTTTTGTCGGCGTTGCTGGTCCAGGATTCGGCAATCCACGGCTCAACTTCCAGCGTTTTAGGGTTCTGCCAGGTCAGTTTGTCGGTGATTTGGTTCAGGATCCCGCCGTTGGGGTAGAAGCCCCCGGCCGGAGGATAAAGGTTGGTGTGAGCCTGTTGTTCCAGGTAGACCAATTCCCCGCCTTTAACCGGGGCGGCGCTGGTGCTGAAAGCAGCAAAGGCTGCTGCTAATGCCAGCCCGCGAGCGATAGCGGTCTGGCGAGGCGATGATGGCATGGTGTTATCCTTTATTGTCTGGTTGTTAGCGGCGCCCGCAGCGCCTTGAAACTCATAACAACTCAGGCAATAAAGGATGAGAACGAAGAAAATCTACTAACGATTGTTGAAAATCGACTTAACGCAAATAGGTGGCTGGCCGTCTGTGGGTGACCGCATGATGGTGTTCCCGGAAATCATCAGCGGAATCTTCTGCCGCCTGGCGAAGTTCATCGCTGTCTGCCTGGTGGCTAAGCTGAATATCGATATCTTTCACCACGAAGTATTCATGTCCGTGACGTTCGGCCAGGGTCTGGCCGGAGAAAAGGGCGGTCACAATTAATAACAGGATAATATTCAGCTGGTTTTTTATTGCCATCTTGCCACGCCTCGTGTGTGTTTTTTCTTGTACGGAACGTGGCTACTCTAGCGATAATCCCGTCGCGGAACTATTCGACTTATCAAAAGTGAGTTAAAGGTTTGTCAGCAAGGTAAAAACGAGCAAGGAAGATCTTTTGTTGCGCTGCGGTTAACCTGAGGTGTGCAGGGAGGCCGCCGTAAAGGCGGCAGCCCGATCAGTGAATACCCGCCAGACGCAGGAGCGCCGTCACCAGCGCGGCGGCGATAATCACGAAGATCAGCGGTACTTTGCGCCAGGCGAGGAATACCGCCACGGCCACGCCTGCAAACCTGGCGTACCCTGCGAAATGAGAGCCTTCAAAAAACGTGGTCGCCAGGGCGACGGAAAACAGCAGGGTGGTCGCCCCGTCGTTAAGCAGCTTTTGCGCACGGTCGGAGAGCGCCAGCTTGCTGCCGAGCTTTGCGCCGCTAAAGCGCATCAGCCACGTTCCCGCAGACAGCACGGCCAGCCCGGCAAGCACGGTAAGGGTATTGGTCATTATTTTTTCCTCGCCAGCAGGCCTAACATGGAAAGCAGCACCGGCAGCCCAACGGGAGCAAAAGGCGTGGCGGCCAGTGAAATAGCGGCCCCGGTTGAGGCGCGAACCAGCGTGGTACGGCTTTTAAAGGCCGGAATAACCAGCGCCAGCAGAATAGCCGGGAAAACCGCGTCCAGCCCGATAACTTCCGGCGAAGGAAGCAGGCTGCCCACGCCTGCGCCGAGCAGGGTTCCCGCAGGCCAGAAGAGTGCGACACCCGCGCCGCAGAGCCAGTAGGCGGCTTTGCGTTTTTCAGGCGTGGCCTGAGACAGGCCGAAAACGACGCTCTCGTCGTTCATGATATGGCAGCCCAGGAGGCTTAGCAGGCGCGTGCCCACCAGTTCCCGCACGGCGACGCCAAACGGAATATGCCTGGCGTTGACCAGCAGGCCAGCCATCGCGGCCGCAAAAGGATTACCGCCGCTGGCGATAATGCCGATAAACATAAATTCGGATGCTCCCGCCAGCACGACAAAAGAGGCCAGAACCGGCAGCCAGAGGGGAAAGCCGTAGGCCATCGCGAGTGAGCCGTAAGAGACGCCCACGACGCCGACGGCGAGGCAGATGAGGAAAATGGCTTTTTTGGTGTCTCCGGGCAGGGTGCGGAGGTGGGCGCGCATCATGTAATGGTTTCCATATCGAACGAAATCGTCATTATAATGACCGCAATCTGCTACCATATCAAGCGAACGAATCGTTCATTTTATCGAACAGTGGGGAGTTTAATGACTCAGCCAATAGACACTATAGCCAGAAGCCTGGCACGGGAGCGCGGGCGCGCAGGGCTGTCGCTGGCGGAAGTGGCCCGCAGGGCCGGCATTGCAAAATCCACGCTCTCTCAGCTGGAAGCGGGAAACGGTAATCCTAGCCTGGAGACGCTTTGGGCGCTGTGCGTAGCGCTGAATATTCCGTTTGCCACGCTGCTGGAGCCGCAAAGCGCCAGAACGCAGATTATCCGCCGGGGAGAAGGCAGCCGAATTTCCGCCGAGCAGGCCAACTATGTGGCTATTTTACTGGCAAGCTGCCCGCCGGGCGTGCGTCGGGATATCTATCTGGTTGAAGCGCAGCCGGGCACGCCGCGGCTTTCAGAGCCTCATCCTCCGGGATCGGTGGAACATATGATTGTGACCCAGGGGCGAGCGCTCGTTGGTCTAACCGAATCGGCAGAAGAGCTGGCGGTTGGGGACTATATTTGTTACCCGGCGGACCAGCCGCATATTTTCCGCGCGCTGGAAGCGGATACCATGGCCATTATGGTGGCGGAGCAGAATTAATCGACGCGGGCTGTCCTTTTAAGACAGCCCGTTTTCATTAGTGGGCCACGGATTTGGAGAAGAGGTTAATCACCAGCACGCCAAGAATAATCAGCGCCATGCCCGCCAGCGCAGGCCAGTCGAGCTTTTGCCCGAGGAAAAGCCAGCCAATCATACCTATCAATACGATCCCGGCACCTGACCAGATGGCATAAATGATCCCGGTCGGAATTGTGCGCATGGTTATCGACAGCGCGTAAAACGCAACGCCATAGAACAGAATCGTCACCACGCTTGGCCACAGGCGGCTGAAACCATCGGAAAGTTTTAAAGCGGTGGTAGCAATCACTTCGGCAACGATTGCGAGAATAAGCCAGCTGTAGGTCATGTTCGGTTGTATCCAGTGGTAAACGGCGGTTGCGGAGCGCTATTTTGACCTGGCGCCGATTTTTTCGAAAGACAGGAAAACGAAAAGGTTTATAGATATTCCAGCTGTGTATATGGGCTGTTTAATTTGTTAAATGTCGAGAGTTATGCTGGTTGAAAGGTTAAGTGCCAGTTTGTTTAAGGTTTAAATGACAGGAAAATGAAATATTATGCTTTATAGGAATATTCTGTTCCCCTATGATACCGGTAACATTGTGGTGGCGATGAAACAATCGCGGCCAGATAAACAATAACTAACCTCTGGGGTGAGGCATGGACGGGTGGGTGGATTACTTTTCAAGCTATCTTTATGGTGTCAAAGTAATCGCAATGGGTTTGGCTATTTTTATATTTATCAATGGAATAGACGACCTTTTTATTGACGTTGTGTATTGGTTCCGTCGCGCGTGGCGCGCCTGTACCCTGCATCGTCAACCCCGGCATGTCAGCCGCCAGGCGCTGTACCAGCTGCAGGAAAAACCATTAGCAATATTGGTGCCAGCATGGCATGAAACGGGCGTTGTGGGCAAAATGGCCCGCCTGGCAGCGACATCGATTGACTACGAAAACTACCATATTTTTATTGGTATCTACCCGAACGACGCCACAACCCAACGCGACGTTGAGGACGTATGCGCTCGTTTTCCTAACGTGCATAAAGTCGTCTGCGCCCGGCCAGGCCCAACGAACAAAGCCGACTGCCTGAACAATATCCTGGATGCCGTTTTTCAGTTTGAACGTGACGCCTGTTTTAGCTTCTCCGGTTTTGTTCTTCACGATGCGGAGGACGTTATCTCCCCGCTCGAACTGCGCCTGTTTAACGCCCTGGTCGACCGCAACGATCTGATTCAGCTCCCGGTTTATCCGCTTGAACGAAGCTGGAAGCACTTCACCAGCCTGAGCTATCTGGATGAGTTTTCCGAACTCCAGGGTAAAGATGTGCCCGTCCGTGAGGCTTTATCCGAGCAAGTGCCCAGCGCGGGCGTAGGAACCTGCTTTAGCCGCCGGGCCGTACTTGCGCTGCTGGCGGACGGTGACGGTCGGGCTTTCGACGCACAAAGCCTGAGCGAGGAGTACGACATCAGTTTCCGCTTGCGGAAAAAAGGCATGACGGAGACTTTTTGCCGTTTTCAGGTGCGGGACGTTGCCGATGAGCCGCAGAGATTGTTTGGGGCGTGGCGGCGAACGCCTAACGTGGTTTGCGTCCGTGAATATTTCCCGGATACCTTTCGCGCGGCGGTGCGGCAGAAATCACGCTGGATAATCGGCACTGTTTTTCAGGGGTTCAAAACCCATCGCTGGACATCAAGCTGGACGCTCAATTATTTCCTGTGGCGAGACAGAAAGGGCGGCCTGATTAATTTTCTGGGTTTTGGCGCCATGCTGATAGCTATCCAATTGGCGGCGCTTTGGATTTATCAGCACACCGTGGATGACGCCTGGCAATTTATGTCGATATTTTGCTGTGATGAATGGTTCGTCATCCTGCTGTGGATTAATCTCGGCCTGATGGCCAACCGCCTTGTGCAGCGTATTATTTTCGTCACCGGCTTTTACGGATTCTGGCAGGGGGTGATGAGCATTCCACGGCTGTTCTGGGGCACTCTGATCAATTTTATGGCTAATTGCCGCGCTCTCCGGCAGGTGATTTTGCACGGCGATCCGCACCGAGTGGCCTGGGATAAAACCCTGCATGACTTTCCCCACGGGCAGGCCCGGAACCCGGCCCTGCGCCCGTTGGGTGAAATACTGATGGCACACGGCATGATTAGCCAGCATCAGTTGGATGAGGCCATACAACAGCGCGTTCCAGGCCTGAAACTTGGCGGGCGGCTGCTGAAAAGCGGCGTTATCAATGGGCTGCAACTTGCCCAGGCGCTGGCAGAACAGGCTGGCGTACCTATGGAGCGCATGGATTGCCGCTGCCTCGATAAACGACTCATCGCCGCGCTACCTTCAGGGGTGGCGCGTCATTACGCCGTATTACCGCTGCGAGAAGAGCCTGACCGGTTGGTTCTTGCCAGTGAAAGCCGGCTGGATCCCGTTTCACTGGCGGCGCTGTCACGCAAGATTGGCCGCCCCGTGCGCTATGTTATCGTGCCTCGCGGTGAGGTTGTGGTTGGGCTAAGACAGGGGTACGGCGACGCACAAAATACCGAGCAATTCGCGTTGCTTTCCAGGGCTGCGGCCGCGGGGATGCTGAGTCCACAGCGGGCTGAAGCGCTATGGCACGAGTATGTGTCCGGTCAAATCCTGTTTGCAGAAGTGTTAATCACTGAAAGCTATCTGGATGCGGCCGTGCTGAAAGCAGTTCTGTTGCGCTATGAACGCAGCGACATGCAATTTGGCGATTTTCTGGTGCAGGAAGGTGTCGTCGGGCAGGCTGCGGTCGACCACGCCCTGGAACAGCAGAAAAAACTGCAGCCTTCGTTGAGCGGGCTGATGCACAGCGCCGGGCTGAGCAGCCTGCAAATCTCCAGCCTGATCGGAGAATTAGCATGAGCAAGTATCTGAAATGGTTAATGGCGCTGGCTTGTAGCCTGACGATTGCCGGTTACGCGCTGGCGACTTCAGAAGGGTCGAGGGACGATCTCGGGTTGAGCGACTACCGCTACTTTAAGGTCTACCCACATATCACCAGGGCGCACCAAGCGCTTCTGTCCAATAATGAGTCGCGGGCGTTAGACAGTTTTCAGCACGCCCATATGCTGGCCCCGGAAAGTATCCGGCTGACGCTCTGGCTGGCTGAAGCCTATCTCCATTTCAACCACCACGATAAAGCGATCGCGCTATTAAACGAGCAGTTACGTAAAACGCCGGGCAATGCGCAGCTCCGTCAGGCGCTGGATGCCATTCCAAAGCCGGAGAAAAAAATAACGACCCGCGAACAGCTTCTGGTGCTTGATGACGCCTGTGCAGGTTCTCCGTCGGTCGTCTGCCGGGCCGAGGTTGGTCACTATGCCGTCAGTCTAGGGGAACTGGATATCGCCATGCAGCAGCTTAATGACGAAGCGCTCCGCGCATCGCCCAGGGGCCAGGCGTTGATTAACAATTTGACCCAGCGGGCTATCGATTTGCAAAAATGGCACATCGCTGACCGGGGATTTGCGCTGCACGATCGACTGGTCACGCTGAATGAAGCGCAGTATCAGCAATGGTTTGCCATTTTGCTCCACCTTGGGCGCGATCGCCGTATTCTCGATCTTCAACAGCAGGGCGTGATGAATTCCCCGGGCATGCAGTTGGCCTATGCGCAGTCCCTGGCCGAAAGAAAAGCTTACCCGGCACTGAGAGCTTACCTTGCGAGCCATCATCCCCGGTTTACCTCCGGGAGTGAAAAGCGCAATTGGCGAGATTTGAAGATGAAGTGGGGCGGTATGAAAACGACAGAGCGCTATTCTGCGGAGACGCTAATAAAATAAAAAGGCCCTTTATTAAGGGCCGTCCGGTTATTTATTTCTTGAAGACTTCGACATTAATGTTTTTATGATTAGATTCGTCGCCCGTGGCGGCAACAATCACATAAAAACAGTCGGCAGGCTTCACGTTGGACTCTTCGCATTTTTGATTTACCTCTTTAGATAAATCCTTATGCCCGACCGTCGGCGTGCCGTCCTGGGTCAGGGAAAGATCGCCAATTTTGGTATAACCAGGTGATTCTTCATGAGTAATTTGTTTTGCCGCAAAAACAGGTGACGAAACTAACAGCGTTAAAGCCAGGGCAGGTAGCAGATATTTCATCTTTGTCATCCTCTGAATGTTTCATTGAGACGGTTAACTGTTTTTCCTCATTAACGCATAAAGAATTAGCACAGTTTGAAAGAAAATCAATTTCACCCCTGTGGGCTTATGACGCATTAATGGGGAAGGGCTGAATATATTCCCTTCCCCGACGTACAGCTCAGGTAATTAAGATTTAAATCCTGCGGCGGTCATCAGCAGGCGGAATCCCATACCGATAGCCGCCAGGGCTAATACGCTGGCACCCCATAAAATAACCATCCACATCACTCTTTTGGCTGTCTGTTTCATCAATGATAGCCCTCGCCGTGCTGCACCTTACCGCGGAACACATAGTAGCTCCAGAAGGTGTAGACCAAAATTATCGGGATAATAAATAGCGCGCCAACCAGCATAAAGCCCTGACTTTGCGGCGGCGCGGCGGCCTGCCAAAGCGTAATGCCGGGCGGGATAATGTTTGGCCAGATGCTAATGCCCAGCCCGCTAAAGCCCAGGAAAATCAGCCCCAGCGTCAGCACAAACGGCGTGGCGTGCAGGCTGTTCGCCGTGCGGACGCTGCGCCAAAGCCACAGGCTGCACAGCAGAACCAGCAGCGGAACGGGCAACAGGAACAGCAGGTTTGGCAGGCTGAACCAGCGTTCGGCAATGTTCGGGTGGCGCAGCGGCGTCCAGACGCTAATCACCGCAATCACCGCCAAAAGCGCCAACAATAAGGCTGGGATGAGCGCCCGAATCCTTTTTTGCAGCGGGTCTTCACTTTTCATCACCAGCCAGGTAGCGCCCAGCAGGGCGTAGGCAATCACCAGCCCCAGGCCGCAGAACAGGTTGAACGGCGTCAACCAGTCGAGTTCGCTGCCTGAAAACTGGCGACCGGTCACTGAGAAACCAGAAATCACCGCGCCAACGGCAATGCCCTGGCAGAACGTCGCCAGAATCGAGCCGCCCAGAAAAGCTTTATCCCATAAGGGACGATGCGCGGGCGTGGCTTTGAAGCGGAATTCAAATGCCACGCCGCGAAAAATCAGCCCGATCAGCATCAGCGTCAGGGGAATCGTGAGCGCATCGACGATCACCGCGTAAGCCAGGGGGAACGCGCCGAACAACGCGGCACCGCCCAGCACCAGCCAGGTTTCGTTCCCGTCCCAGACCGGAGCCACGCTATTCACCATCACATCGCGATCCTCACCGCCGCGAATAAACGGAAACAGGATGCCAATGCCCAGATCAAAACCGTCCATCACGATATACATCAGGGTGGCGAAGACGATAATCACAAACCAAATAACGGATAAATCGATGCCCATTAGCGCGGCTCCTCAAGCGATTCGGTGACCGCAGAAAGCGGGCGGGACGGGGTTCCTTCAGTCGGGTGGTCGTCAAACGGCTGCGGGCCTTTTTTGATAAGCCTGACCATGTAGCCGTAGCCGACGCCAAACACCGACATATACACAATGAAGAAGGCGGCGAGGCTGATGCTCATTTGCAGCGTGCCGTGCGCAGAAACAGCGTCTTTGGTGCGCAGCAGGCCATACACCACCCACGGCTGGCGACCAACTTCCGTCGTTATCCACCCGGCGAGAATGGCAATCAGTCCCGACGGCCCCATCCACAGCGCAAAATGCAGGAAAGGGCGGCTGTCGAACAGCCGGTCACGGTAGCGAAGCCACAGGCTGGCGACGCCGAGCAGGATCATTAACATCCCTAATCCAGCCATCACGCGGAACGACCAAAAAACAATCGGTGAATTGGGGCGGTCCTCTTTCGGGAACGCTTTTAGCGCAGGGACCTGTTTATCCAGGCTGTGGGTGAGGATAAGGCTGCCCAGCGCCGGGATTTCCAGGCCAAAACGCGTGCGTTCCTGCTCCATGTCCGGCAGGCCAAACAGCAGCAGCGGCGTCGGCTCACCGGGGCGGTTTTCCCAGTGCCCTTCAATGGCGGCAATTTTGGCCGGCTGATGCTTCAGCGTGTTCAGGCCGTGCATGTCGCCGATCATGGCCTGGAGTGGCGCGACGATGACCGCCATCCACAGCGCCATTGAAAACATGGTGCGAATGGCCGGCGTACCGTTGCCACGAAGCAGATGCCAGGCGGCAGATGCCCCGACGAAGAAGGCGCTGCTGAGAAACGCCGCGACCGACATATGCAGCAGGCGATAGGGGAAGGAAGGGTTAAACACCACCGCCAGCCAGTCCACCGGCACCACCTGGCCGTTGTGGATCTCAAAGCCCTGTGGGGTTTGCATCCAGCTGTTGGAGGCGAGGATCCAGAAGGTGGAAATAATAGTGCCCAGCGCCACCATGCAGGTGGCAAAAAAGTGCAGGCCTGGGCCAACACGGCTCCAGCCGAACAGCATCACGCCAAGGAAACCGGCCTCAAGGAAGAAGGCCGTCAGCACTTCGTAGGTCAGCAGCGGGCCGGTGATGCTGCCGGCAAATTGGGAAAACCCACTCCAGTTGGTGCCGAACTGGTAGGCCATGACCAGCCCGGAGACCACGCCCATGCCAAAATTGACGGCAAAAATCTTCGACCAGAAGTGATACAGCGAGCGGTAAACCGGATCCTTAGATTTCAACCATAGTCCTTCCAGCACCGCGAGGTAGCTGGCAAGACCGATGGTGACGGCGGGAAAAATGATGTGGAAGGAGACAGTAAAAGCAAACTGGATCCTTGCCAGGTGGAAAGCATCTAAACCGAACATGCAGAACTCCGCATAGCAAAATATTCGGCTCGATTGTAGGCCGCGCCACGTCTGGGTTGTAGAAACAGAGGGGCGGGAAAAAGGGATAACAGTTCTCCCGAGAACCAATCTGAAACGGGCGGGTCTATATCGCGAGCGTTCTTGTCAGGAGAAAACGATGTTGTCACCGAGGGTTGGTGTATTTTTATTGGTCGGGTTTTGCCTGGCTTCTCAGGTATTCGCCGAAGATCTGCTTACTCCTGCAAAAAGAGAGATTGCTATGCAGCTTGTTTCAAGCGCGGAGAACGCCTCGCTCGACTGGCGAAAACAGTATGCCTATATAGAGGATATCGACGACGATCGCGGTTATACCGCCGGACTTATCGGGTTTACCTCCGCTAACGGAGATATGCTGGACGTTGTGGCACGCTATACATCGATGCGGGCGGGAAACCCGCTCTCTGATTATCTGCCTGCACTGAAAGCTCTCGCGGCAGAAGACGATAGCGCCCATACCGGGCTTGACCCTGATTTTGTCGGTGCCTGGAAGCAGGCGGCAAAAGATCCCGCGTTCAGAGCGGCGCAGGACCAAATCCTCAGCGAGCAGTATCTTAAGCCCGCCGTCGAGCAGGCTAAAGAGGACGGGCTCGGTCCTCTCGGGCAATTTATTTACTACGATGCGCTGGTGATGCACGGGCCAGGCCGCCAACGCGAGGCGTTTGGCGGCATTCGTGCGGCGGCAAAAGCAGTCGCCAAAACGCCCGCGCACGGCGGAAGCGAAAAGGCCTGGCTGAATGCGTTTTTAGATGCGCGGGTGATGATCATGCGTAAAGAAAAAGCCCACGAGGAGACGTCGCGCGTCGAACTTGAGCAGCGCCGTTTTCTCAATGAAGGAAACTACAGCCTGACGCCGCCCCTGCGTTGGCGAACCAATGACGAAGATTTTGTCATCGAACGCTAAACGGTTTATAGCCCGCCCCCGGCGGGGGGCTTACAGTTTACGCTTCAAGCAGAGCTGCCAGTCTCTCCTGAACGCTGGTGCAGCCCGCCAGCACCAGGTTGCCGCGTAGCAGGCCATCATTGGCGAGAAATGTGTTGCTGGAACCACCTGCTTCGGCGATCAGCAGCAGCCCGGCGAGCGCGTCCCAGCTGTTCATATGTTCTTCGTAGTAGGCGTGAACCTCGCCCGCGGCAACGTGCGCCAGCATCAACGCGCCTGCGCCAAAACGGCGGTACTCCATGCCGTCGTTCAGAACATCCTCTATGGTGCGTGCATAAAGTGGAACGGGGGCGCGGCTCGAGCGGCCCAGGCCAATGACCACGCTTTCGGATGACGGTTCGTGAAGCTTTAGCGGGTTGCCGTTCAGGAATGCGCCCGCGCCGTGGCGGGCAAAAAAGAACTCATCGCGGTCGGGCGCATAGATAATCCCCAGCTCAATCACGTTCTGCCTGACATAAGCGAGAGAGATGCACCAGTAGTCCATGCCAAGGATAAAGTTAGTGGTGCCGTCAACCGGATCAAGTACCCAGACGCCGCGCTTGCCCTCAGCCAGGCCGCTTTCTTCACCAAGAAAACCGTCCTGCGGGCAATGTACTTTCAGCCAGTTTTTAATCTCTTGCTCAACCAGAACGTCGGCCTGTGAGACGAAATCCTGACGACCTTTTTTCTCAACGTTTAAGCCTGCATCGCGCAGCGCCTGGGCGCGGGCACCCGCTTCGCGAATTAACGTACATAACGCCTGCTGCTGTTGTTCTGTCATGTTTTGCTCTTAGGTAAGGGAAAGCGACGTGTGCCGGTGGATCAAATCGACCTTCACCCAACTGGTGCGTGAAGGCTGTGAAGGGGTGATGGCGCGCTCCAGCAAATGCAGCAGCGCCAGCCGCGAAATTTCTGCAACATCCTGATTAAGGGTGGTGAGCCGGTAGCTGTACTGCGCCGTCTGCGGCGTGTTGTCGAAGCCAATAAGCTGAAAATCCTGCGGCGCGTCTTTGCCTCGCTGGCGCATGCCGTCGAGAAATCCGCAGGCCAGCTGGGCGTTGGCGCAGAAAATGCCCTGTGGTATTTGCCCGAGTTCAGCCGCCGCCTGTAATCCACCTTCGTAGCCTTCTTTTGAGGAAAGCAGCTCAACGAGGCTTTTATCGACGTTTATGCCACATTCGCTCAGGGCCACTCGGAAAGCCGCGCCGCGCATCCTGCCGGCCCAGGTCGACTGGTGATTGTTGAGCCAGCCAAAGCGCCGGCAGCCGCTGTTGACCAGCTGTTCGGCGGCGAGCACCGCGCCCGCTGCGTTATCGGAACAGACATAATCCACACCGGGAATCTCCGGCTGGCGGTTGATGCCGACCACCGGGATCTGCTGCTGTACGCATTCGTTCACCAGCGCTTCGGGCGGCGTGCCTGAGGTGACAATCACGCCGGAGACGCGAAACTGAGTGAAATGACGCAGCGTTTCCGCCAGCTCCTGCTCTGACCGGATTTCCGTCACCAGCGCCTGAAAGCCGTTGCGCTGAATTTCGCCGAGCAGACCGTCGAGCAGGCTGCTGCGAAACGGATCGTCGATGCGCGAGACGATAACGCCGATGAGGTGGCTGCGCCTGCGGTTAAGACCCTGGGCAAGGAAATTCACCTGATAGCCAAGTTCTTCGGCAACCCGTAATACTCGCTCCCGGGTTGCCGGTGAGATGCTGCCGTTGTTGCTGAGCGCACGGGAAACCACGGCGCGTGAAACGCCCGCGCGGCGCGCAACGTCTTCGGCGGTGACGCTTTGTTTATGCATCGACGAACTCAAGGCAAATAATCCTCAGTGTAAAAGCGCTGCTGATGGAAGTCGTACTGCAGGCCGTCATGGCTGACAAACAGCCCGGCATGGGGACGGCAGGCCAGCTTCAGCGCCGGTAAAATGGCGTCGTTGCAGTGATACAACCCCAAAGACGGCAGCGCCAGTGATTTAAATAGTTCCAGGCAGCCAGGGAAATCGCCGTGGGAGGCATCATCAGCAAGCTCAGACAGCGAGGCGCACTCCTGAAACGCAAGGTCGGTACCGGCCATCAGCGCGACTGAGCTTTCGGTGGGCCTGCCGTCGCCGCTGTAGAACAGGCCGTGGCCACGGATATCAATGCGCACGGCAAGATTGGCCATTTCATGGCGGGTTGGGGCGGTGCGAATGTGCCAGTTCTGCCAGCGGAAATCTGCTTCGCTGTCTCGCCATTCTATCGGGAAACAGAGCGTTGCATCAGGCCAGTTGGCGAGCAGCGCCAGCTGCATCAGCACCTGTCGCTGTTCCGGCTGGCTGTAAATCACCAGCGGCTTTTGGCGGGCAAAACTTTTCCAGTGATTAAGCAGGGCGGGTAAGCCGGTGCAGTGGTCCGGGTGCACATGGGTAAAAAACAGCACGTCGATGTCGTTAATATTGCCCCCGCGCTGCCACAGCGCGCGGGGAACGGTAGGGCCGCAGTCGATAAGCCACTGTCGGTTTTCATCGTCAATCACCCGCAGCGCGGAAGTATTTTGCCAGCGGGAGAAGGCGCTGCCGCAGCCAAGCACGTCAATTTTCATTATCCCTCGCTAAATATTTATCGCGGTTAATTAAAGTGTCACAAAGACACGCCACAGTAGGCGCACATCATCTCTGATCGGCGTTTCATTTTTTTTACAACGAAATGAACACGTGTTCATTCAGGGCAAAAAAGACGTAAACAGACATTTCGGATACCGTTATGAGCTACCTGCAAATGGCGCACCTTCAAATTAATTACGGCGATAAGGTGGTGCTGAAAGATATTAATCTGGCCGTGAACAAAGGCGAAATGATTGCTTTACTTGGCCCGTCCGGCTGCGGAAAAACGACATTATTAAACGCCTTGTGCGGGTTTATTCCCGTCAAAGAGGGCCGCATTGTAGTCGCCGGAAATGAAATAACCCAAAGCCCACCGGAACAGCGCAATATCACCATGGTCTTTCAAAGCTATGCGCTGTGGCCGCATTTAACGGTTGAGCAAAATATTGGCTACGGCTTAAAGCTGCGTAAGTGGCGGCGGGACGCTATTCAGGCCAGAGTGCTTGAGCTATTGCAGATGGTGAATCTTAACGGCCTTGCCACAACGAAAATTACCGAGCTTTCCGGCGGGCAGCGGCAGCGTGTGGCGCTGGCGCGGGCGTTAGCGATTGAGCCGGATGTGCTGGTGCTGGATGAGCCGCTGTCCAATCTTGATGCCAGGGTACGGCTAAACGTCCGCCATGAAATCAAGCAGCTACAGAAAAAGCTCGGCTTTACCTCGGTGATTGTGACCCACGATCAGCAGGAAGCGCTGGTGATGGCTGACCGTATCGTGGTGTTGAACAATGGCCAGATTGAACAAACGGGCACGCCGGAAGTCATTTACCAGCAGCCCGCAACGCCTTTTGTCGCCGATTTTATGGGCGCCGATAACCATATTTCGGCAGAGGAAATGACTGCCCTGGGGTTATATTCATTAAAAAATGATAACCAACAGGTTATTTATTTCAGAAGTTCAGACGCTGCACTCTCATCTTTAAATAAAGACGCGCCAGAGAATGGATTAACGCTGGAGGGCGTAGTTGAGCAAAATGCCTTTATTGGCCACAACTACCGTTACGCAATTCGCTGTCGGCAACGTCTTTTTCATGCCGATTCTACCGATAATTTGCCGCTTAATTCAGCGGTCAGGCTGCACGTTCCCGAGGCAGCCCTGCATATTTTTAATTTGTCCCACACGGCGTGAACCATTCTATTTCTCTGAGGGGTAATTATGTTTGCTAAAACCAGGATTACAGTCGTCACGGCGCTGTTTTTAAGCTCTGGCGTACAGGCAGAAACCGTTTTAAACGTGGCCACCGCGGGTGACCAGAATATGGTGGATTACGTCAAAACCTGGCTGGGGCCGAAGTTTGAGGCCGCGCATCCGGGCGTAAAAGTGCGCGTTGTCGGTACCGGGCCGGGGGATTCAGGATCAAACAAAATCATCGAAAAACTGAGCGCACAACAGCAGAGCGGCGCCAAAACCTGGGATATCGACGTGGCCGTGGTGCACCAGAAGGCGGGCGGTGAGCTGGTGGAGAAAGGGCTGCTGGAAAAATACCGTCAGCAGATCAAAACGGGCAGCATGGTCACGGCGGACAACGCCAAAAACGCGCTGGGCGTGAACGTAGACGGCTATGTGATGCCGATGTTCCTGAGCCAGACGGCCATTGCCTGGAACAGCGAAACCATGAAATCCCCACCGGCCTCTTATGACGAGCTGGTGGCGTGGGCTGCGAAGCACCCGCAGGCGTTCGGCTATAACGGCATTAAAAACGGCATGTCCGGCGTCAGCTTTGTCGTCGGCTGGATTTACGCCTACGGCACCGACGCCCGGCGTTTATCCGCCTTGCCGTATGACAAGAGCGTAGAGAAAAACTGGTCGCAGGCGTTTGAGAAGCTGAAAGAGTTTAATAAAAACGTGACCTTTACGCCGGGTAACGCCGGGACGCTGGACATGCTGACGCGCGGTGAGATCGCCATGGGGCCGGTCTGGGTGGATATGTTCTACACCTGGAAAGATCAGGGCAAACTGCCGCCGTCCATCAAACTGGCTCTGCTTTCACCGGGAATGCCGGGGCAGCCGATGTACTACGTTACGCCAGCTAAAGCAGCGCAGCCTGAACTGGCGCGTGAGTTTATCGCGCTGGCAACCAGCCCTGAAGTGCAGGCCGACGGGATCGTGAAGCAGTTTAACTGGTATCCGGGCATCGACGCGCAGTACGTCAAGCCGAAGCTGGACGACGCCACCTGGAGCAAGCTGTTTGCTGAGATCTCCCCGAAAGCGCTCGCCGATTACGGCAAGAGCTTCCCGATAGCCCCTTACTTTGACGACATCAAAGAAGGGTACGAAAGCCAGGTTTCTAACTAATCTTTTTCCGGCGCCCGGCTCCGGCTGGGCACCGCGCTTAAGTGCTAAGGTTTGTTATGCGCGTTTCGCTAAACTATCTGCTGCTGGTCAGTCCCGCCGCGCTGATGATTGTGGTGCTGTTTCTCTATCCGCTTGGGTTTTCGCTGGTTGCCGCTTTTACCTCGGACGCCGGAGCGCTGACCCTGCAGCACTTTGCCAAAGTGCTGTCGCTTTACTCGAACGATATTTTGTTTACGGTTTTCATCGTGCTGGTGTCGGTTGCGCTGCTGGCGGTGCTGTCGATTACGATTTCTGCGGTGATTACGCTGTCTTCATGCCGCCTGATTGTCCGGCTGCTGGGCGTGTTATACCGGCTGCCGCTGTTTATTCCGTTTATCGTTGCCGCGCAGATGATGCGTACCTTTCTCGCCAAAAACGGCCTGATGAATAACATGCTGGTCGCCAGCGATCTGGTGCAGCCGCTGGACACGATTTCCTGGCTCGGCTGGAAAGGGATCATCATTACCTTCGTCTGGAAGCAGCTGGCGTTTGCGACCTTGCTAATCTGTGGTGCGATGGCGGCGCTGGAGCCTTCGCAGGTGCTTGCTGCCAGAAATTTAGGGGCTGCGCGCGTGCGTATTTTGTTCGACATTATTTTGCCTCAGGTGCTACCTGCCATTGGCGTCGCGCTGGTGCTATCGACCGTTACCATTATGTCCGTTCTTTCCGTGCCGCTGATGATTGGCACCGGGACGCCAACAATGCTGACCGTGGATATGGCGTTCCGCGTTAACTCATACAGTGACTACGCGGTGGCTAATGCGCTGGGCGTGATTTCGCTAGTGATTTGCGGGGCGCTTTCCTGGTTTTACCTACGCTACAGCCTGCGTCAGAAAGGAGGTGAGGCATGAAACTGGTGAAAGGACGACTTGGCCTGCCGCTGCAGGCGCTGCTGCTGGCCTTTATGCTGTTCGCCATGTTTGGCCCGCTGCTGAACCTGCTGATTTGGACGGTGGCGGAAAGCTGGTTTTACCCGCATACGCTGCCGAGCCAGTGGGGCTTAAAGTACTGGTATCAGGTTTTTAGCCCGTACAGCGATGTGTCCGGCTCGCTGCTGACCAGCGTGTTTATTGCCGTGCTGTCGGTGCTGGTTTGCCTGCTGATTTCTATTCCCGCAGGCTATGCGCTGTCCCGCCGGGCAATGCCGCTGCGGGTGATGTTCATGCTGCTGTTTTTGATTCCTCAGGCGTTCCCGAACCTGACGGTATATATGAACATCGCGCGGCTATTCTATCAGTGGGGGCTGAACGGCACCGTGGCGGGCGTGGTGCTGGTGCACAGCGTGCATGGCCTGATGTATTCGATATGGATCTGCGTGGCCGCGTTTTCGGCTATCGATCCGCTGCAGGCAAGGGCCTCCCGCAATCTCGGTGCCGGGCCGCTGTTTACCTTCTGGCATATCGTGCTGCCGCAGGCGTCTGCGGGGATCATGGCCGCCGGGATCTTCGTGTTCCTCGAATCGCTGGATGAATTTACCGGCACCTTCTTCGTCGGTGCGCCGGACATCACCACGCTGCCGCTGCTGCTGTATAACGCCAGCATGTCAGGGAACTACCAGGTGTCGTCCATTACCGCGCTGATTTTACTGGTGCCGTCGCTGCTGTTTATGCTGGTCATCCATAAATTTATGCGCCCGGAAATGCTGTCGAAGATGGGCAAGTGATGGGAATACGCACTTTTTTAAAGGGCAGAGAAAATTGTTTTCTATTAACTATGCTTTTCGTGAATATGATGCCAATCATTATTTTATATTTAAATGAATATAATCCACTTGCCGGGTATCTTCATCCTGAATAATTAATAGCTCTTGTTTTTAAATGCGTCACATTGCAATCTAAAGAATCAAATACACCTGGCTTTAATACTTTAATAGATTAATTAACTTTATGATGCCGTTTGTCTTTTAGTGGCAGGGTGAGATTGTTAGAATGGAGAAATATCACAAGGATGTGACCTTTCTCCATGAAGATAATATTTATTCCATTTTTATTATTTATTTCTCTTCCCTCTTTGGCTAATACCGACCCGGGTAAGTTTGAGGCGACTGAAGCTTTCAGGCATCAAGGTGAACGACTGGAAAAAAATCGCCAGCAGCGTGAAGCACTGGAACATAATACACCGTTAGCACCTGAAGTTTTATTTCGGCAACCTGCTAGCGAAACCCTTTGTTTCGATATTGATGATATTCAGCTTTCAGGAGCCAACCTTCTCCCTGTTGATACTCGTCAGCGGCTCATTTCCCCCTTGCTACATCGATGCCTTGGGTTGAGTCAAATTCAGGCTTTAGTTCAGCAAGTTTCTGGCTGGTATCTGGATCATGGCTATATCACCAGTCGCACCCTTCTGCCAGAACAGGATCTTAGCCGGGGAGTGCTTCAGTTACAGGTTCTGGAAGGGCGGTTGCAGGAGATCAACCTGGATCAAGACACACCGCTAATGCTGTCGATGGCATTCCCTTCCCGCCTCGGCGAGCCACTGAATCTCAGAGACATTGAGCAGGGTATGGAACAAATCAACCGCCTGCGTCACCAGCCGATACAAATTGATATCTCTCCTGGAGACCATCCAGGGCAATCCGTAGTTAACCTTCGTGCGCCAGATGAATTTCCGCTTCAATTTGGGTTAAGCCATGACAACGTGGGGCAAAAAAATACGGGGACAGGGCAAATTAGCGGCAAGCTGGTTGGCAATAATTTGCTCGGTCTGGCGGATCGCTGGGTGATGTCCGGAGGCCGCAGCAGTCATTTTGCGAATGACCATGATTCACAGCATTTTCAAACAAGCGTGAACCTTCCCTATGGTTACTGGACGGCGGAATACGGCTACAGCTGGAGCCGCTATCTCTCAACCTACCGACAGCCTTATGTCTGGCGCTACAACGGCGACAGCGAAACGCATCGTTTATCTCTCTCACGAGTCCTTTACAGGGACGAAAACGTTAAAACCGGACTGATGTCGGGCGTTAACTGGCGTAACAGCCGCAATTATCTGAATGACATTCAGCTAAACAGCAGCAGCCGTAAGCTGGCGCACTGGTTTGCAGGTATTAACCATAGCCAAAAACTCTGGGGAGGTTACGGCACCCTTAATCCGGCTTTGAGCCGCGGTGTCTCCTGGGGAGGTGCTGAAAATGACAAACATAAATCAGACGGAGCACCGCAGGCGGAGTTCAGTAAATGGCAACTGTCAGCCAGTTATTACCTGCCCGTCGGCTCTCACTGGGGAGTTATGCTCATTTCTGGTGTACGGGGATTTGAAGAGGGTGGCGTATCCTGCTGATTGATTTCGTGACAGATTTCAACAACAGAGAGGTGATACGCCATGAGTAAGTCTATCCTGAAGGCTCTGCCTGAGCCAGATAC